>JADJYJ010000016.1 GCA_016719785.1 Candidatus Amarolinea dominans | reverse complement strand
AATGAACTTCGAGCAGTTCCAAAGGTGGTCGCAGCGGCGAACTGCAGGCTCCAACTTCATACCGGATCGAACGTGATTACTTCGAGTGGGACAGCTTGATAACCCGCCGCAAGAAACTGAACGACATCCTGCAATGGCTGGCTTGACTCTATCCCAATTCATCGAACGTCTGCGCCGAATCTGTGACCAGTCTGCTTTGGTTGTCAGTTACGATGTTCGGGTGCTGGACAACGCTGTGACGAAGACGCGAGTTTTCTTGACCATTGACGCCTTCATTGACGTCTACTACAACCCGATCAACAGCACATGCTCCTACACGCTCATCCAAGACAACCAACGCATTTTTGGAGCAGACAATGCTTTTGTTGGTTGGCATATTCATCCCTTCGAAAATCCTGACGAACACCGATTATGTGAAAAAGTGCGCTTCGAGGAATTCTTGAACGCCATTGAGCAATGGATCGAATAGATCTTCGATGCGGAAATTGAGGTGATGCGATGGGTGTCATGATGGCGACGAAGCCGATAACCGGAGAAGAACTGCTGGCGCTGGGCGACATCGGCCCGAGCGAGCTGATTGATGGGAGGATTGTGACCATGACCCCAACCGGCGATGAGCACGGGACGATTGAGTTCAACCTGGGAAGTGAATTGCGCGCCTTCGTGCGTCGGCAGCGCCTGGGGCGAGTCACAGGCGGCGAGGTTGGCATCTACACGCGGCGCAATCCGGATCGCGTGCGCGCCGCCGACATCGCCTTCATCTCGACGAGCCGCCTGGCGCAGCCGGTCAAGGGCTATCTGACCGTGGCGCCCGACCTGGTGGTGGAGATCATGTCACCCGATGACCGCTGGCAGGACCTGCGCGAGAAGTTGGCCGAATACTTCGCCATCGGTGTGACATGGGTCTGGGTCGTCGAACCGTCGGCGCGCAAGGTATTGGTCTTTCATTCGCCCACCATGATCGAGGAATTCAATGAAGATGACACGCTGACCGGCGAGGGCGTATTGGCCGGATTTGCGGTCAAGGTGGCAGATTTGTTCAGCGTCTGAGGTGCGCCTCGAGGCGCCGAACTGGCGAGCGTTGCAGCACGAGAGGTGAGCAATCGGGACAATGAATGCGGTCCAACGCACTCGATAGACGGAGGCAATCATGCGCAAGCTTCTACCGAGCAAAACTTCGGGGACTACCTGCAGAGCTTTGCCGATAGAGAGGGGTGCGATCTGTCCACCATCCTGGCCGAGATACGGAGCTGGTACAACGGCTTCGCTTTTTCGCGCCGCGGCGAGACGGTGTACAATCCCTTTTCGCTACTGCTCCTGCTGGACGGCCAGGATTTCCGCAATTACTGGTTCGAGAGCGGCACGCCCACTTTCCTGATCCAACTGATCCAAAACCAGCACTACGACATCCGACAACTGGACGATCTGAACGTTGGCGAATTGGCCTTCAGCAGCTATGACATCGAACGGCTGCAGGTTCTGCCCCTGCTCTACCAGACGGGCTATCTGACCATCAAAGGCTACGATCCGGAACGGCAACTCTACCGGCTCGGCTATCCCAATCGGGAAGTCGAACAGGCCTTCCGGATGGGAGTCAATTTCGATACGGCCGTCCGGGGCATCGCCGGTTGGCAGACGAAAACGCTCTAGGACGGCCAGGGCGTCAGTTCTGCGAGCGCCGTGGCCCCAGTTCACGCGGCAGCAGATAGCTGCGGGACTCATCCCAGCAGGCTGGCCAACATGGTGAGCAGAGTCGCCTGAAGCGTTCCGAGCATCGCCTTCAAGCTGCCGGGATCTGAATACATCATGGCAAAATTCGCACGCAGCCGCGCAAAGTTGCTCGATCGCAGCAACCTGTCCACTTGACCAGGTAGGAACTCCTCCCACGGCAGGGGGAACTTCTCCGCACTCCAGCGCGATAGTGGCGTCAGCGGCCCAACCTGGTCTGCATGGCCCGCGGACAGTGAGAAAGCAGAGACACCATGAAATCACCATTTGCGTTGAGGATGACATGCATACCCAATTGACCCGCCATCTTCACAAACTGAGCGTCGAGATCGGCTGCCGACCCGTTGGCTCGCCGGCCAACCAGGCCGCGGCCGCCTACGTGCGTGACGTTTTTAGCGCCCTGGGGCTGGTCGTCGAGGAACAGACCTACGCCTGCACCGGCTGGCAGTGCGCAGGCGCCTGGCTGTCCGCCGGAGGCGATGCCCTGCCGGTCGAGGCCAACGCCTTTTCGCCCGCGTGCGACGTGACTGCGACGGTTGTTCCTGCAGCCACGCTGACTGAGCTGGCCGCAGCCGACCTGACGGACCGGATCGCGCTGTTGCACGGCGAGCTGGTGAATGAACCGCTGGCGCCCAAGTCATGGTTCCTGGCCGGCGAGCGCGACCACGCCATCATCGGGCTGCTGGAAAGCAAACGACCGGCCGCGGTGCTGGCGCCGCCCCCGCCCACGCCGCAGTACGAACAGTTCACCGCCGACTGGGAGCTGGAGATTCCTGCCGCCACCACGCCGGTTGCCGTCATCGAGCGCCTGTTGGCCCAACCGGCGCCGCTCCATCTGCGCCTGGACTGCGCCAAATACCCCGCGACCGCCGCCAACATCGTGGCGCGCAAACCCGGCGCTCGTCCGCCCGGCGCGCCTCCGCAGCGCATGGCGCTGATGGCGCACTTCGACACACGCTTCAATACCCCCGGCGCGCTCGACAATGCTGGCGGCGCCGCCGCGCTGCTGGCGCTGGCGGAAACCCTGCGCGGCGCGGTGCTGCCGTTCGACCTGGAGTTCATCGCCTTCGACAGCGAGGAATATCTGCCGATCGGCGATGATGAATACGTGCGCCGCGCCGGCGAGGCCTCCTTCGCCGAGGTCGCCCTGGCGATCAACATGGACGGCGCCGGCTACGTAAACGGGCCGAACACTGTTGCCCGATTCAACACCTCTCCAGCGTTGACCGCCCGTCTGGAAGCGATCGTGGCTCGCTACCCTGCGCTGCAATGGACGGAGCCGTGGCCGCAGAGCAACCACTCGACCTTCTCCTTCCGCGGCGTGCCCGCTCTCGCGTTCAGCTCCCAGGGCGCCTTCAACCTGGCTCATTTCCCGACCGATACGATGGACAAAGTGAGCGTGGAAAAACTGGCCGAGGTAGTGGCGCTCGTGCGGGAGATCGTGGCGAGCTGAACCTATCCACTTGACCAGGATCGGCATGGAAGATGATGTGGCAGACGATCTGATCGCCAGACATCCGGCTTTTCTGGCAACAATCCGTCGGGCGCGCCAACAGAAGATCGCAGGGCGCATCCGGCGGTTGGAGGATGTGCGGCAGAAGTATGAGACAAGCCAGGAGGCGGTCTCGACGTAACGCGGCCCCGCCGAGCTTCGATGGCTGGGCAACCAGCCTGATTATCGTTGCGGCTGCCCGCCTCCGGCGCGTTCCTCGTGAATCAGCCTATCGAGCCTCTGTGCGCCGGCTCGCCACCCACAAAAACCCAATCCCCACCAGCGCCGCGACGCCGCCCCAGCGGAAGGCGGCCGCGGGGCCGAAATACTCGAACAGCAGCCCGCCCAACACTGACCCCAGCATCGCGCGTACGCCCCACGACACCGCGCCGAACACTCCCTGCGCGGTCGCGCCCATTCCCTTTGGCGCGATTTCGCCCGACAGCGCCACACCCGCGGCCCAACTGGCGGAGAACGCCAGGCCATGCAGCAGTTGGATCGGCAGCGCGACCAGCGGGTTCGTCATCAGGCTGTAGCCGAAACCTTGCACGGCGCACGCCAGCAGCGAGAGCGCCAGCACTTTGCGCGTGCCCAGGCGCTCGATCAGCCGGTCTGCGAAGAACCAAACCGGCAGCTCGCTGACCGTCGAAACCGCCAGCGTGATCCCCATCAGCGTCTTGCTGGCGCCGAGCCGCTCCATGTAGAGGAAGAGGAAGCTCATCTCGATGGAGAGCGCCAGGCCGCCGATCAGGATGCTGGCGAGGAAGATCACCCACGGCCCGTTGCGCAGCAGGGCGGCCACCCCACGCCAATAAGAGCCGCGGCCGCCGGCGCGTTCGATGGGCAGCCCCGCCACCGTGACCAGGCAGCCGAGCATCAGCAGCGCGTAGCCGCCGAAGGCGGCCGACATGCCGGCCCGGTCAATCAGCCAGCCCGCGACCGGCGCCATCAGGCCCCACCCGAACGCGCCGCCGATGCGCTGCCGGCCGTACAGGCTCTTGCGGTCGCCCAGCATGGTCAAGACGGTGTTGTCAACCAGCGGGATGACCGGCGCCAAGAAGAAGGCATTCAGGATGACCAACGGGATGAGCCAGCGCAACCCGCTCGTCTGCGATAGGGCCACCACCACGACGATGCTGCCCGCCATCGCCAGCAGCAACACCGGCCGGTGTCGCTGCGTCGCATCAGCCAGGCCGCCCCACAGCGGCGCGCTGACCAGCGTCACCAGCGGGAGCAGGCCAGAGAGCAGCCCGATCTGGCTGGCCGACATGCCGTTTTGGGCATAGTAGAGCGCCAGGAATGGCAACAGGCACGCGCCCGCCGCAAAGTAGAAGAAGTACGCCGCCTTCGGCCGGATCATCAGTACGGCGGTTCGGCCGGCCCATCATACCCGCACATGCCCGTGCGCGGCGAGTTCACCAGCGCCATCACCATCTCCTCGTGTTCGTGCTCCTGGGCGTGCTCGTCGCACAATTCACATTTCTGATCTTCGTGATACATGCATTCGAAGCACAACCAGGTCGCGGGCGCGCCGCAAACGCTACATGACGGCTGCTCGAACTTGTTGCGCGCCATCAGGAAGATCGGATGCTCGGTGAGCGGCTTGCCCTCGCGCTCCGCAATGACCTTGATGGTCAGCTTCGAGGTCGTGCCGAAATCATACTCGTATGACAGCTCCAGACCTGGCTGGAAGATGCTGCTCACCTTCACCGCGTTCATCAAGGGGCCTTCGTTCTCGCCCCAGAGACCGGCCGTGTTGTCGTACCTGGCGCCTGCGATCTTGAAGGAGCTCAAGTGCCCGCAGCACTCCAGCCAGATGGCGCGCAGGTACTCGTCCAGGTCTTTCAGCGTCGCTTTGCCGCGCATCTCCAGATGCAGGAAATAGCCGGCGCCCCAGGCATCCTGCACCTGGAGATGATAGAGGGTCTGGTGTTGGCGCTTGGTAGCATCGGCTGTCGCCTGAGCCTCTTGCCGTTTGGGGCATGTTGGCAGATGCCGGGAAAGCCCGCCCTTGGCGAATTCCCGACCGCAGAATACACAACTACCGCGAGTTTGTGGGCCTGACATGGTGGTCTCCTTGTGGATGGCTGATTTTGGTGTGTTCAGAATAGTGCGGAGATGTCATCCGCACAAGCGGCGCTGGCTCGGTCATGCGGATCAACGATTTGCGCCAGAGGCCGGTGCAGGGCAATACGCTCCAGATGGATCTGCAGTGCCAGCGTCGCGCGGCCGGTATCGGTGTCACTGCCGGTAAGCGTTGGACGTTGGCGCCACAATTCCCAGCACCGAGCGGGAGTCGCCAGGCCTGCGTGGCAAACGGCATGGATATCTCGAAAGTCACGCGGGGCGCCGCGCTCGACCAGCGCCACCATCTTGCTGGCGGCGTGTTTGGGGATGTTGCTTGGGCGCTGAAAGTCCATCGTCTGGCCTCGTTCGTGTCGTTGGGTCGCCCCACAGGGCAATTGTACCCTGGTTGAAATGAGGGTGCAAACCGATGATCGGGCGGTCGCCCCTGAGCGCGTCCTGGACCGCACGCCTGCCGGAGTCGAGGGGAGATGCCATCCTCCGATCAACACCGCCGGAGGCCGGAGGCCGCCCGGCTATGAGATGCAAGCCCCGGTGGGGCTGCATGTACGCCACCCTCCAGGCCCGCCAGGGCCTTCCACCATCTCGCCGCCCGATTCGTTCCGCGGAAGGGCAGGCTCCAGTAGGTTTCTCTATGGAACCCAGACGGACTGAAAGTCCTCAATCGAGTTCTGCGTGAGATTGCGCACCTGGCTCCCGTCAGCGCGCATGAGAAAGATCTGCTGATTTGGCACTTTGCGTGTGAAAGCGAGCCAGCTCCCATCATGTGACCACGATGGATACTCCTCGTCTTCTGGCGACCGCGTCAAATTGATGGGCTTCCGTCCGTTCGCCTCCATCAGCCAGACATCCTTGTTCCCGTCCCGATCACTGATGTAGGCAAGATAACGGCCATCCGGAGACCATACGGGATCGCTCGTCCTGGCATCACCATTGGTTAGACGCAGTTCTTTCCCTGACTTCAGGTTTCTGGACCCAGATGTCGGAGCGATTTTCACCAACACCCCGGTTCTGAAGCATACGCGAGACTCTGGCCGTCCGGTGACCAGGAAGGCCTCCAACTCCTGGCAGGGTTCTGGTTCGTAATCTGACTGACCACGTTCCCAGCAAGGTCTATGATGACGATCCCGGAGTTCACGTTGACGTGTGACGAGGCAGCCGCGATGAACGAACCATCCGGGGAAATGCTCGGCACCCAGTAGTTCCAGTCCTCAGGCTTTGTGACGCGCTGCTCATTGCCGCCCTTGATCGGCCTGACATAGATTGATAACTCCCAGGGCGAAATCGGTTGCATCTTCCCAAAGGCCAACAGACCGCTGTTCCAGCTATAACTCGGCTTGCGTCCCCCATCGAAGGCTCCAACGCTCCTCGGCCGTTGTCGCCCGTCTGCATTCATCATGAAGAGGTCTTCTTGACTGGCGCGGTTGGATACAAAGACAATGTGGCCTGTCGGAGGAGCAACCGCCAGCGCCGTCTGCGTCGCCCGCACCCCGGCCAACTGCGTCTGTTGAGCAACCACCAATGGATTGCTGGTGGATGAGGGCGTCGGAGTGCCGGTGCGTGTGGCGGTTGCGGTGGGTCGCAGCTTGGCGGTCGCAGTGGGTCGCGGCGTGACGCCGGAGACCGTTGAAGTGGGGCTGAGCGCGAATGTGGGCGTGGCCGGCGGTTCAGTGGGCGACGCTGTAGATGTTGGTAACGGCGTCGCCGTAGACGGCGTCGCTGACAGGGCCAGCGCGGTCAGGTTGGTCTGCAGAGCGGCCTCCAGGTCCTGCATCGCCTGCACCTGGGCCGTGTTGGCCGCCTGGGCGGTAGCCAACGCGACCACCGCCTGGGTGCTGGCGGCCTCCGCTGTGCCCCTTTGGGCCAGGGCTAAGGCTCCTGCATCCGTCTGCGGCGCAGCGCTTGCCGCCGGTCCTGTTCCTGCTGGCTGAGCCGCAAGAACTCACGCTCAACCTCCGTGTGTTCGTCAGGCTGCAGCTCGATTTGCTGCAGCGCATCCTGCAATTTCTGCCCCTCGTAGAACAGATCCGGATTACGCCTCGCGGCCAGCCACGCCTCCGCGTCCAGCGCCAGGGGCGTCTGCCGCGCGCGGTTGGCGCGCAGGATCGGCTCCACGAACCGATCGTGGACCAGTTCCACCCACGACCCGCCGGCGCGCAACTCCGTGCGCAGTAAGAACTGGCGTGCAAGCACATCCACGGCCGCGTTGGGCAGGCCGGCGGTCTCACCGCGTGGCTCATTCCGAAAGACGGTGCCGCGCGTGCCCGTTTCGGTGATCAACTTCGTCGAGAACCAGGTGCGCAGTTGCTGCTCGCTCACGCCCAGGGCCGGTTGACCTACCACGCTGGCAACGGCGCTCTCGTAAAACGCGGCCAGCGCCTGATCTACGTTGCCAGCCTGCGCCAGGTCGGCGATCGTGATCTCGCCCTCGCCCCCGGCCCCTCTCCCTGCCAGGGCAGCGATCGTGATCTCGCCCTCACCCCCGGCCCCTCTCCCTGCCAGGGCGAGGGGGGAACGCGCCGCGAGATTCTCCCACAACTGGTAACAGACCACCTGCAACTGCACCGGCTCGACGTACTGGCCGGCGATGGTCGCCTCCTGCCCAGGCACGCGCACCTGGCGCAGATCATCGGCCAACTGCTCGGCCACGCCGGCTGCGAACGGCCGGCTGCCCAACCGCGCCGGCTCACGGATCGCGTCCAACGCGGCGTCCTTCCCCATGCGCTCCATATAGAAGCGGGCCCGCAGGCGGTTGAAGGTCAGTTCGGCGTAGGGGTCCAGCGCGGCGACGTAGTCCTCGCGCAGCGTCAGCACGACCCACAGGTTGGGATCGTCCAGCAGCGCCTGGTTGAGCTGGCGGAAGAAATCCTCCCGCTCGCGCCAGCGGTCGGGATGGCCGTTGATCAGTTCCTCGAACTGGTCAACGATCAGGACGAAGCGCGGGCCGGCGGCTGCCTGCGCGGCGCCGGCGGCGGGCCGTGCGACCGCCATCTCCGGCTTGTAGACCCAGCGCCAACTGCGCTGACCATCGGCATCAGTCACGGTCTCGCGCGCCAGCCGCGCCAGGAAGTCGCTCAACGTGACGCGGGCGAACTGCGCGGCCTGATCATCCCCCTGGTGCAGGCTGGTCATCAGGTTGAAGACGTAGATATTGTCTACCGCGCCGGCGCCGGTCGGCAGCTCGCCCGACACCCGGCCCACCGGCAGCACCTGGAAACGCTCCTCGTCCCGCAGCTTGGGGATGACGCGGGCGTGCAGCAGCGAGCTTTTGCCCGCGCCCGACTGCGCATAGAAGAGCAGCAGACGCTCGGAGACGATGCGCGCGGTCAGGTCACGCGCCTCGCGCTCGCGGCCAAAGAAGAAGCGCCCCTCCCGCTCGGTGAAGGTGCGCGGGCCGACGTAGGGGTTGGTGGACTGGGAAATTGGGAAGTTGGGAGCTTGGGAGTTGGATGGCTGGGTCATGGGCTACGCAACTCCTTCTGGGCGTATTCGGTCAGGCTGCCCCAGAAGACCTGGAACTTGGCCTCGCGCGCCATGTAGTCTTCCAGGAAGCTGCGCTGATCGGGGCTGTCGGGCAACTGGATGGTGCAGACGCCCCGATCCTTGGCCTTGCCGCTGCGCTTGATCAGCCCGGCGTAGAGCACGCGGAAGGCCCAGCTATCCAGGCTGAAGCCGAGCACGATCAGATCGTCGGAGAAGGCCCGGCGCACCAGTGCAGGCACGTAATCCTTCGACTGATCGCCCTGGCCTTCGCAGAGGTTGCCCAGGTAGTCCAGGTAATCGTCCTCGCTCAACACCAGCGAATCTACGTAGCGATCCAGCCCCAGCAGGTGGTAGACCAGCGGCTCCCCGGCGCTGGGCTGGTAGCGGTCGTCAATGGTCGTGGGGATGGTGTCCTTGAGATCCTTGGTCCAGCGGCAGACCTCGCTGCGCGGGGCCTTGCCGGCGCGGCGCAGCGCATCTTCGATGAAGGTGAAGGGGCTGGTGGTGAGGATGGTCTTGAAGGGCAGGTTGGCGAGCAGCAGCAGCGGGTCATCCTGGCCGGTGAAGCGGGGATAGCCCAACCGGTTGGCGAATTCCGAGGCCGACACCTGATCCATCTCGGCCGCGGCCCCGTCCAGGGTGTCGGTGTCCACGCCCTCAGCCTTGGCCAGGCGATAGAGGTAGTTCTTGACGTAGTTCAGGTAGTCGAACTTGAGGGCCTGGTCGGTCAGTGGCTTCTCCCGCGGCCGGTGCTTGTGATACTTGACCAGCGTGACCAGGCTGTCGGGCTGGCCCAGGGGCAGGGGATACCTGACGTAGCGGGCATAGCCGGCCAGAAACGGCTCGTAGCCGCCCAGCAGCCGGTCATAGATGGCCCGGTTGCTGACGATCGGCACCGCCCGCCCCGTGCGCAGGCGCTCGCGAAAGGTCAGCCGGCCGGTGTCGAGGGCTGGGCTGTCGTCATCCATGATGAGAGGCATGGTGTGTGCTCCATGGAAGCCCCCTGCGGGGCTGTCGCGGCGGCGGATCCCGTCCCGCAGGCGTCGTCCTGAGTCTGTCGGAGGAGCCTTCCGCCCGTAGTCCGAGCCGTTCACGGTCGGGGGTCCCTGCTCAGGCTCCTTTTCGGAATCTAAACGTAGGCCAGGTGAGGATCGGTGCGGATATAGGCAAGCTGTTGGCCCAGATACGGCAAGGGGGAAAGACCCTGCCAGCGACGCAGCAGATGGTAGATCGGGGACGTCAAAAGCCGGCAGGCATCCACCGCGGCTCGCCAGGCCGGCTGTCGAAGCTCCTGCATGGTCTCTGGCTCTGGAAGCAGCCCAAAGTCGGCGGCGGCGCACAAACGAGCCAGAAAATCAACCTGATCGCCCAGGGTGTCCAGCTCCACGGGAGGATCAACGTCAGGGTATAACGCCCCATCAATTTCCAGCGTCATTGACAAACTCCTCGGCGAACCAATTCCGCAGATGCTCCGCATCGCTTCGCTCTTCCAGATTTGCGATTTGGGCCAACGGCCGCAGCAGGGCGATTCGTTCCAAGTGAATTTGCAGCGCCAGCCTGGCGCGCGTGACGTCTATGTCGCTACCTGAAAGCATCTGGCGTTGCCGCCAAAGCGCCCAACATTGGCTCGGCGTCGTTAATCCGGCACGGCAGGTCGCGTAGATATCTCGAAAATCGCGCGGCGCTCCACGTTCAACGAGCGCCACCATCTTGCTGGCGGCGTGTTTGGGGATATTGCTTGGGCGCTGAAAGTCCATCGTCTGGCCTCGTTCGTATCGTTGGGTCGCCCCACAGGGCAATTGTACCCTGGTTGAAATGAGGGTGCAAACCGATGATCGCGCGGTCGCCCCTGAGCGCGTCCAGGACCGCACGCCTGCCGGAGTCGAGGGCAGATGCCATCCTCCGATCAACACCGCCGGAGGCCAAAAGCCATCCGGCTACGAGATGCCAGCCCCGCCGGGGCTGGCAATGCCCGTACTCCCAGGCCCGCCATTCGTGGGCGCCTTCCACCTCGTAGCCCGATCCGTTCCACGGTCGGGCGGTGTTGGTTGAGCGCGCCTGCGTGTCACCCCGCAGGTCGCCGGGAGCCAAGAGACGTCAATACGGCGGCTCGGCCGGCCCGATGTAGCCGCATTGACCCGCGCGCGGTGAGTTGACCAGCGGCAGGATGGACTCGTCGTGCTCGTGCTCCTCAGCGTGCTCGTCGCACAACTCTCGCACCGACCGTCTTCGCGGTCGTACATGCACTCGTTGCACAGTTGGGTGGCCGGCTTATCGCACTCCATACACGACGGCGGCTCGAACTTGTTGCGCGCCATCAGCACGATGGGATGCTCGGTGGTCGGCCGGTCCTCGCGCTGAGCCACGACTTTGATGATCAGATCGGTCGTGGTGCCGAAGTCGTACTCGTAGGGAATCTCCAGGCCGGGCGTGAAGAGGGTGTCCACCTTCACGTTCATCCCTCGCTCCTCGTCCCACGCCATGCCTTCGTCAAGCAGCTGGGTATAGCGCACGTCGCTGATCTCGAACGCGCTCAGGTGGCCGCAGCACTCCAGCCAGATTTCGCGCAGGTAATGATCCAAATCCTTCAACGTCGCTTCGCCGCGCATCTCCAGGTGCAGCCAAAAGGCGCCAGCGTAGGCGTCTTGCACCTGCAAGTGGTAGAGGGCCTGTTTGCGCTGCTGCGTTTTGTTCGCCTCGGCCTGGGCCTCCAGGCGCCTGGCGCAGGTCGGGAGATGGCGGGCCAAGCCGCCGCGGGTCATTTCGCGGCCGCAATAGACGCAGTCGCCGCGGGATTGGGTTCGTCGTTCCATGAGGGTCGCTCCTTATTGAGACTAAACGTAGGCCAGGTTGGGATCGCTACGGATATAGGCAAGCTGTTGGCCCAAATACGGCAAAGGGGTAAGTCCTTGCCAGCGGCGCAACAGATGATAGGTAGGCGAGGTCAACAACCGGCACGCGTCCACCGCCGCTCGCCATGCTTGCCGCCGGATTTCTTGCACAGTCTCCGGCCAGGGCAGCAGGCCGAAGTCGGCCGCGGCGCACAGCCGGGCCAGGAAATCAACCTGATCGCCCAGCGTCGCCAGCTCGGACGGCGGTTCGACGTCCAGGTACAAGGCGCCATCAATCTGAAAGGGCATGAACAAACTCCCCTCTACCCTCGTTTCATCGTTGCGTGCTCGTCTGGATGGATTGTAGCCAGGTTCCCGCGGAACGCAAGCGGCGGTATCCGGCGTGCCCGGCATCGCTCGACTGGCCTCATGGTTTATTTCCCTGCCGGCCACTGCTCGCACGTCTTTCGATACGGTTGATCGGCAAAATAGCGCTGCCATTCCTCCTGGCTCAAATTGCGCCCGGCCGTCGCGCAGGCCAGGTCAATCAACTCCTCGACGCGCCAGATCCACAGGCGGGCGGTCTTGTCGTCGCTGGCGGTGGCGAGCCAGCGGCCGTCCGGGCTGAAGGCCACGGCGCGGACAATATTCGTATGTCCAGCCAGGACGCGGGGGGCGGCAACGGGGTTCGCGACCTCCCACAGGCGGGCGGTCTTGTCGTAACTGGCGGTGGCGAGCCAGCGGCTGTCCAGGCTGAAGGCCACCGCTTCCACACCAGCCGTATGCCCAGCTAGGACGCGCGGGGCGGCAGCGGGGTTGGCGACCTCCCACAGACGGGCGGTGGCGTCGCCAGCGGTGGCGAGCCAGCGGCCGTCCGGGCTGAAGGCCACGGCGGAGACAGACCCCTCATGCCCGATCAGGACGCGGGGTGCGGCGACGGGGTTCGCGACCTCCCACAGGCGAGCGGTCTTGTCGTCGCTGGCGGTGGCGAGCCAGCGACCGTCCGGGCTGAAGGCCACGCCGAAGCCCCGTGCCGCATGCCCAGCCAGGACGGGGGGTGCGGCGGCGTGGTTGGCGACTTCCCACATCGACGGGCGGTGTTGTCTGCGCTGGCGGTGGCGAGCCAGCGGCCGTCCGGGCTGAAGGCCACGCCGAAGACTTCATCCGCATGCCCAGCCAAGACGATGGGTGCGGCGGCGGGGTTCGCGACCTCCCACAGGCGGGCGGTACCGTCCCCACTGGCGGTGGCGAGCCAGCGGCCGTCCGGGCTGAACGCCACGGCACGGACAATACTCGCATCCCTGGCCCAAGACGATGGGTGCGGCGGCGGGGTTGGCGACCTCCACAGGCGGGAGGTGCTGTCCAAACTGGCAGTGGCGAGCCAGCGGCCGTCGGGGCTGAAGGCCACGCCGAAGACTGCATCCGCATGCCCAGCCAGGACGCGGGGTGCGGCGGCGGGGTGGGCGACCTCCACAGGCGGGAGGTGCTGTCCCAACTGGCGGTGGCGGGCCAGCGGCCGTCCGGGCCTGAAGGCCACGGCGGAGACATAATCCGTGTGTCCACGCAGGACGATGGGTGCGGCGGCGGGGTTGGCGACCTCCACAGGCGGGCGGTGTTGTCGTGGCTGGCGGTGGCGAGCCAGCGGCCGTCCGGGCTGAAGGCCACGGCGGAGACCCATCCCTCATGCCCAGCCAGGACGCGGGGTGCGGCGGCGGGGTTCGCGACCTCCACAGGCGGGCGGTACCGTCGTAGCTGGCGGTGGCGAGCCAGCGGCCGTCCGGACTGAAGGCCACGGCGGAGACCCATCCCGCATACCCAGCCAGGATACGGGGGGTGGCAGTGGGGTTCGCGACCTCCCACAGGCGGGTGGTTTTATCTTCGCTGGCGGTAGCGAGCCAGCGGCCGTCCGGACTGAAGGCCACGGCGGAGACAGACTCCGCATACCCGGCCAGGACGCGGGGGGCGGCGGTGGGGTTGGCGACCTCCCACAGGCGGGCGGTATTGTCCTGGCTGGCGGTGGCGAGCCAGCGACCATCCGGGCTGAAGGCCACGGCACGGACAGTCGCGGGGTGCGGCAGCGGGGTTCGCCAGGTCCCACAGGCGGGCGGTGTTGTCGTCGCTGGCGGTGGCGAGCCAGCGGCCATCCGGGCTGAAGGCCACGGCGGTGACAAAGTCCGCATGTCCAGCCAGGACGCGGGGTGCGGTGGTGGGGTTCCCAACCTCCCACAGACGGGCGGTGTTGTCGTCGCTGGCGGTGGCGAGCCAGCGGCCGTCCGGGCTGAAGGTCACGGCGCGGACAAAATCCGTATGTCCAGCCAGGGCGCGGGGTGCGGTGGTGGGGTTCCCCAACCTCCCACAGACGGGCGGTGTTGTCGAGCTGGTGGTGGCGAGCCAGCGACCGTCCGGGCTGAAGGCCACGGCGTTGACCCGATCCTCATGTCCAACCAACGACGTCCCGCCTGTCTGCCGCAGCAGATCGTGCATGTTGGACAAGACGGAAGCCACCACGGTCTCGGAAAAGGCGCGCTGGACGTTCACCCCCTCTACACCCAGCAACAACGCCAACGGCGGATTCTCATTCAGTAGCTTCAGCGCATTGGCCGTCAACTGGTCGGCGCGGATGCCGCGCGTCAGGCGCTCGACTTCTGCTTTAGCGGCCTCAGCCTCCTGGCGCGCCTGGTCGGCCGCAATCCGTTGCGTTTCGGCTTTCCGCTGCGCCGCCACCGCGTCTGCCTGAGCTGCCACCGCGGTGGCGTAGCACGTAGCCTCATTCGCCTTGGCTTCGGCTGCCTCTCGCGCATCCTGCGCCTGTCCACGACTCCACATCGCCCACACGGCCAAAGCGATGAAAACCACCGACAAAGCCGCCGCGCCCCAGGCGATAGCCCGCTGCCGGCGCGCGGCGCGCCGGGTCTCGGCCTGCTGCCCCGCCTCCAGGAAAGTCCGCTCCAGGTCACCAAACTCGGCCAGGCTGCCTGAACCAGGGCCGTGGCCGCAGCCAGCGTGCGAGCCGCTGTACAGCTTGCTCGGCGGCTTGCCGGCATCCAGCCAGGCCTGCGCATCCAGGGTCAGCGGGTTCAGGTTGCGGCTGAACCAAGCCCGGTTCGACTGGCGGATCGGCTCCACAAAGCGATCATGCACCAGCTCGATCCACGCATCGCCGCCCCGCGCTTCGGCGCGCACCAGGAAGCGCCGCTGCAAGGCGCGCACGACCGCGTTGGGCAGGCCGCCCGTTTCATCCGCAGCCTGGTGCACCAGCCCCCGCGTCCCAGCCTCGGTGATCAATTCCCCGTCGAACCAGGCCCGCAGCCGCCGCTCGCTGACCCCCGCGGCCGGATCGGCCAGCGCGGCCGCCAACGTCTCTTCGTAGAACTGCGTCAACGCCTTGTTCACATCGCCGGCTTCCTGCAGGTCCGTCGCCGTGATCGGCCCCGGCGGGCGGTCATGGATATTCTCCCACAACTGGTAACAGGCCACCTGCAATTGCACTGGCTCGACGTATTGGCCGGGCACCGCGGCCTCCTGGCCGGGCACGCGCACCTGGCGCAGATCGTCCACGAGCTTCTCGGCCACGCCCGCCGCAAAGGGCCGGCCGCCCAGCGCGGCCGGGTTGCGAATGGCGTCCAGCGCAGCGCCCACGCCCATGCGCTCCATGTAATAGCGGGCGCGCAGCTTGTCGGTCAACAGCGGCGCGTAGGGGTCCAACGCGGCCACGTAGTCCTCGCGCAAGCTCAATACGATCCACAGCCGGCGGTCCGCGCGCAAGGCCGCGTCGAGCTGCTGGAAGAACGCGGCGCGCTCCTGCCAGCGGCCGGGGTGGCTGGTGAAAATCTCTTCGAACTGGTCAATGATCAGGACATAGTTCGGCTCGGCGTACGCATCGCCGGCCGCGGGCAGGGCAGGGGCTGGCGCGGCCGCGCCGGCGGGCTGGCCGGCCAGCGTCTCATCGTAGGTGTACGTTTGCCCGTCGTCGCTGGTCAGCCGCGCGAGGAAATCGGCCAGCTCCAGGTGCGCCAGGCGGCCCGGCTCGCGGCCGCTGGCGTCGAGACTGGTCATCAGGTTGAAGAGGAAGACATTCTTCACCGCGCTCAGGCCCGGCGGCAGCTCGCCGCCCACGCGTGCCACGGGCAGCACCGCGAAGCCCGCAGCCTCCAGGTCGGGCGCCAGCCGGGTGTTGATCAGCGAGCTTTTGCCCGCGCCCGACTGCGCGTAGAAGAGCACCAGCCGCTGCGAGATCACCAGCGAGAGCAGCTCGCGCGTCTCGCGCTCGCGGCCGAAGAAGCGGTCGCGGTCGGCGCGCGTGAAGGTGCGCGGGCCGACGTAGGGGTTGGCGCCTGCCGGGAATGGATCAGTCAATCGAGCACCTCCCTGGACAACGTCGCGACGTACGTCCCGGAACTCGTCCCACGACACCTTGAAGTCGAATTTGGCCAGGTATTTCTCCAGGTAGCTGCGCTCGACGTCGCTGGGCTTTAACTGGATGGACACGACGCTGGTGAGGGTGCGGGTGCGTTGCACGACCAGACCCCAGAAGAGCGAGCGGAAATCCCACCCTTGCAGTGTATACCCCAACAGCAGCAGCGACGAGTCGGACAGCGCCTGCCGCACGCGGCCGTGGACCGGATCGCTGTTCTTGCCGATGTTCTGCGAGCAGGCGACCAGGAAGGTCAGGTAGTCATCCTCCGTGAGCACCAACGAATCCTCGTAGCGGTCCAACCCATGCAGGTGATAGACCAGCGGCTCTTGCTTGCTAGGCTCATAGCTGCCGTCGAACGCGGATGGGTAGCGCTCGCTGCTTTCGATGTTCTTGTGCCAGCGGCAGAAATCGGTGCGCGGCCGCTTGCCTGCGCGACGCAGGGCGGCCTCCAGGAACTCGTGATACCCGGTGGTGAGATAAATCGGCAGGTCAAGCCCGGCCAGCAGCAGCAAGGGATGGCGGCGCGCGTCGCCGTAGCCGGGGAAGCGCAGCTGCTCGCAAATCTGCGCCAGCTTCAGATCGTCAAACTGCGCGTCCACGTCAGCCAGCGCTTCCGGGTCCGCCTGACCGGCTTCGGCCAGCTCGTACAGGCGGCTCTTGACGAAATTGACGTAGTTCTCTTTCAACGCCAGCGCGTCGGTAATCCCCTCGTCGGTGATGCCCTTGAACTGCGCGATCTCGGCCAGGCTGCGGCCCTCCAGCGGGATGCGGCTGAAGTCGGCGTAGGCCTTCAGCAGCGCGGCATGTCCGCCCAGCGCCAGCTCGTCGTCAATCGCGTTGCTGAGGATTGGCACCAGTTTGCCGGCGCGGATACGCTCGATCACCGTCTGCTGCCAGGTGGCCGGCTGCCGGCCTTCAGTCTGAGTCGTGCGGATGCGTGCCATACTGCCTCCTCTGCGATCAGATTGTCATCGCCACTCTGAAGCCGCGCCAGGGCACCTTGCTGTCTGGCGCCGAGATGCCGCGTGCCGTGCTGCGCAGGGTTTCGCCTTGGGAGCGATACGAGCCGCCGCGCTGCAGGCGAAGGAGCGCCTGGCCCGCGTGGCCCGCGTCCGTCTCCTCACGGCCATCATCGGCCCGGTAGGGATAGGGGTAGTCCGGCGCGTCACGGCCACTGCCCCAGGCGGTGCTCGTCCACTCCTGGACGTTGCCCAGCATATCTTCGCAGCGGTAGGGGCTGGCGCCGGCCGGATGCGCGGTCACCGGCGTGGTAGCGGCACTCGCGGCGTTGCAGCCGGTGGGATCCCAGTTCGGACCCCACGGGTAGAGGCGCCCGTCAGTGCCGCGTGCGGCCTTTTCCCACTCGGCCTCCGTGGGCAAGCGATAGTGGCGCCCGGTCTGGCTGCTGAGCCAGCGGCCGTAGGCGACCGCATCGCCCCAGCTGACGCCGGTCACGGGGTGGTCGAGCCGATCGGCCGGCGGCTCGCGCAAAAACCAGCCCGCGTCCTTGGGCATATCTTGCGCCTTTGCGCGGCGGATGAACGCAGCGTACTGCCGGTTCGTCACCGGGTACTTGCCGATGCGGAAGTCGGGCAGGTCAACGCTGTGCTGAGGTCGCTCCCGCGCCGCGCGGCGGGTCGTCGCTGCCCATCAGGAAGGGGCCGGCGGGGATGAAGACCGTCTGCGGCTCGAAGGGCTTCGGCGGCTGGCGGCGGCATCATCCTGGCCCAGCCCGACCTGGGCCTGCCGCACCAGCGCGTTGAAATCCTCGCCCAGCGCGTCGAGGCACAGGCGGTTGAGCGGCTCGATGATCTCGGAACGCTCGCTGCGCCGATTTTCGTTGTCGCCGTGACGCCGCGTGCGCTCGATGTTTTCTTGCAGGCGCTGTTGATAGAGCAACGCGTCGGCGGTCAAGGCATGGTCGCGCCCCAGCCGTTCGAGCAGGGTGTGCAGGGCAAGCAAATAAGGGACGAAGAGGTCGGCGGTCATGATGGCTCCCTCTGGGTTGGCAACGTGACAGTAGAGTACGCTATTTTAGCACATGCGCACACAGCCGCCAATCCGGCGCCGCAGGACGAAAATCGTGTGCATCCCGTTCATTCTGCCCAAATCGGCCGGCAAGGGGAGCAATGACGCGGTTTTTGTGGGCGCACCGCGCTATCGTGACCATTCTCACTGCCTGGCTGAGCAGTTACCGTATAATGTAATCCCCAGGCCATCCGTGATCTACTGGTCGGTCAGGCAGAACAGAAAAGAGGAATCAATCATGAAGGTCTTGTTCATCGGCGGCAGCGGGCTGATCAGTTCAGCCAGCTCAGAGTTGGCCGTGGCGCGCGGCATGGAGTTGTTCGTCATGAATCGCGGTCTGTCGGCCAGGTACCCCTTGCCCGCGGGCGCGGTCCACTGGCAGGCCGATGTGCGCCAGGCGCCAGACGCGGCCGCGCGGCTGCTGCAAGGACATTTCTTCGATGCCGTGGTGGATTGGGTCGCGTACACGGCCGCCGACATCGAGCAGGACATCGGCCTGTTTCGGAATCGGACCCGCCAGTTCGTCTTCATCAGCTCGGCCAGCGCCTATCAGAAGCCGCCCGGTCACTATCTGATCAGCGAAGACACGCCGCTGGCCAACCCCTTCTGGGACTACTCACGCAACAAGATCGCCTGCGAGGAGCGTCTGCTGGCGGCCTATCGTCAAGAAGGCTTCCCGATCACCATCGTGCGCCCCTCGCTCACCTACGGCCCGACGCAGATTCCGCTCTGCATGGGCAGTTGGCAGCACCCGTGGACGGCCCTGGATCGTATGCGCCGCGGGCAAAAGATCATCGTTCCCGGCGACGGTACCTCGCTGTGGGTGATGACCTGGAACGGTGATTTTGCCAAAGGCTTCGTTGGCCTTCTTGGCCGTGAGCAGGCCATCGGGCACGCCTTCCACATCACCTCGGACGAAGTGTTGACCTGGGATCAACTCACGGTGCAGGCCTGCATGCCCTGGGCGTGGAGCCTGACATCATCCACATCCCGTCGGACCTGGATCGCGGCCTCACTGGCCGCACGCACATGGCAGCCTGCTGGGAGACAAGGCGCAGCGTGGTGTTCGACAACAGCAAGATCAAGCGCTTCGTGCCTGACTTTGTAGCCACGGTGCCTGGCAAGAGGGTGTGCGCCGCGCCCTGGCCTGGTTCGAGGCTGACGCCGCCCGCCAGACGATTGACGAGGAGGCGAACCAGGTCTGGGATACGATCATCCAGGCCTACCTGCGGGCCTTTCCCAGCTCATAAACCTGGTGTGGTGCCCCTGCACCTTGCTCTGCAACGGCCTCTCAGCGAAATACTCCAGCCAGCCGGACGAATCAACAACGTTCATGCGCGATCCGGCTCCCGTTCGATGGTTGTATCAATGCCTCTGAGAAATCCCATTTTCATGGATTGGTCGGAGAGGAATCAACTCGATCCGATCTTCGTACTGCAGGACTTGCACCTTCTGACCGGGCCGAATTCGTAGCGCCTCCCGCACTGCGCGTGGAATCACAACTTGAAACTTGGGAGAAACCAAGACCGTTTCCATACCGTCTCCTTATCGATCAGCTGTTCGTAATACGTATCGTGATTTTAGCACACCTTGATCAAAAACGCACGCTAAGGGTTCGTAAAAATATAACTTCCCGTGTTTCTCAGCGTTTTCTCGGCAAAATACAGGAACTAATTCTTTTACGAACCCTAAGGAGCGAGAATTTTTTAATTGTCTGGTTCAACTGTCAAGCGACAATTAGATTTACACATCAGCGACAATTAGAATTACCCATTTTGAATGGTTAGTTTCGGAATTGCTCAACCTGGCCAGGCTGAGCCTGACCCATTTCCTGTGATTGGCGGCGGGCGGCTGCTTCCGCTCGCATACTGGTCATTTCGGACCCGAACTCGATGATCCGACTGTGATGAACCACGCGGTCGATCGCCGCGGCCGTGGTCAAGGGATCTGTTGAGATTTGATCCCACTGTGAAAACACGAGATTGGAGGTGATCACTACGCTGCGGCGCTCATAACGCTCAGCCAGAAAAGTGAATAACACTTCCATTTCTTCCCGGCTCTGCTGAACATAGCCGATGTCATCGAGGATGACCACCTGAAAGCGATCGAGCCGTTTCAGTTCCGGTTCCAGTGCATAGTCCCGTTTGGCTCGCAGTAAGCCGTCGACCAGTTTATAGGTCGGAGTGAACCAGACGCTGTAATCGTGGTGAATCCATTCGTAAGCCAACGCGGCGGCCAAATGTGTTTTCCCAGTCCCGGGTTGGCCAAAAATCAATATGTTTTCTGCCTCCTTGATGAAACCGCCCTCGATCAGGCCAGCTAATTGGCGGCGCAAGCGTAAAGGCAGCCGGGACTGCTCAAACCGGCCAGGGTTTTGTCGGGTGGTGAGCCTCACGTAGCAAGCGCTCAACCCGACGCTGCTGGCGACCGGCTGTTTCCCTGCTCTAACAGATAGAGCAGGAAACTCTCGAGAGACCAGTCCTGCTGCTGGGCCAGGCTCAGGGCTTCCGGTACGGCCTCGGCGATGCTGGGCAGCCGCAGGCGTTTGCAGTGTTGCGCAATTGGTTCAAGCACTGTCATCGTTCACCTCCTGAGTAGGGCATCGTACTGGGCCAGATTGACTGATGATGTCGCCAACTGGGGTATCGCTGGTGATGGAGACTTGATCAAGCGTTCAACGTCGGTGTCATCCCAGGTTTCTGGACTCTCCAGCAAACGTTTCCAGTGCGGCTTCCACGTCACTTTCCAGGGTGTGCGCCGCCCAATGCACGATGCGTAGGTAGATCAGGTCG